>JACJNW010000020.1 GCA_014695195.1 Cyanobacteria bacterium FACHB-DQ100
AAAGCCAGCCTGAAGTGCAGCGGCTCGATCTTCGGCTCGAGCAAAGGCAGTCACAGCCAGCGCAGGAATTTGTCCCCCCTGATTCTCATCTAGCGCCCGCACCCGTTGCAGCAGTGACAATCCATTCTCCTCAGGCATACCAATGTCGCTCACAAGGACATCTGGCTGGGAAACAGTCGCGTCGAGTAGATGCTGGAGCGCCGCCCGAGCGGATGCCACTACCACGACTTCTGCTCCACAGTCCTGCAAAACACACGTCACCAGGTCGCGCATGTCTGCGTCGTCATCGACCACCAGAATATGCAAGCCTTGTAACCCAGGTGGACAGGCGAAAATTGGGTCGGAGTTCAGAGTCCCAGTTGTAGTAGACGCAAGTGGAAGCTGGACGGTGAAGGTTGCCCCTTGCCCCACTCCAGCACTCTCCGCTTGAACCGAGCCGCCATGTAGCGTAACCAATTGCTGCACGATTGCCAGTCTCAATCCTAACCCTCCATAACCTGAGTTCGGGATAAGGAATTGCCGAAGACTTTGATTTCTCGTACCTTTTGACTCTGATGACTGCGAAGCCATTGTCAATAAAGCTCACAAATGCAATTATTCTCAATTAGGAAAACCTGTTGAGAATAATATGTAAGGCAGTAGTCCGGTTAAGTCCTGTCCCATCGAGCTTCCAGCGTTTGGCTTAACCCGAACTCAGGTTACTAGAAGCGGGTGTGGCTATGCATAAGAGTGAAGAGAAGGGAAAAGAATGACTACACGGCGTAATAGTCCTAGCATTCTTTCATTAGAGTAGAGATCGCTTTCACCAACGCCTCTGGTTCAACCGGTTTGGCAATATGCTGTTGAAAACCTACGGCCAGTGCTTGCTGTTGGTCTATCTCTCCAGCATAGGCAGTTAAAGCAATGGCAGGAATTTGTTCATTCTGTTCGCACCATTGGTTTCTGATCCGTCGCAAGAGTTCATAACCGTCTATCTCAGGCATACCAATGTCACTCAGAAGGACATCTGGCTTAAATACTTGTAAAGTTTCTAAGGCTTCAATCGCAGAAGTTGTCACTTTTACCTGTGCTCCAGCCTGTTCTAGAACTGTGCAAATGAGTTCGCGCATATCGGCATCATCATCTACGACTAAAATTCGCAAGTTAGTAAGGGGCAGCATCTCTACTACAGAGATTGAAGGCTTGACCTCGTCTAGGTTTTCTCTATTCTCATCGTTTGAAATTGGCAAGAGAACTGTAAACGTTGCACCACACCCCTCCCCAGGGCTTTCTGCCTTAACGGTTCCACCATGTAGTTCAGTAAAATATCGGGCGATCGCTAACCCTAACCCTAGCCCCCCAAACTTGCGGGTCGTGGAGCCATCCTCCTGTCGGAAGTACTCAAACACATGGGGAAGAAACTCTGGAGTAATGCCCTTTCCAGTATCTCTAACCTGAATTTTGGCTTCTATACCAACCTGCTCTAGATAAATTTCAATTTGCCCACCGTTCGGTGTGAACTTCACTGCATTAGACAGTAAATTCCAGACAATCTGTTGCAAGCGTCCAGAATCTCCTGAGATTGATCCAATGTCGCCTGACACAGTCCTCTGAATCTCGATGCCTTTTGCCTCGGCTGCCAATTGCACCGTTTCTAAAGCCGCATCAATCACAGTCGCTAAATTAACCGGGCAAACATTTAACGCCATCTTGCCGCGCAAGATGCGTGAAATATCGAGTAAATCATCAATTAACTGCGTTTGTAGTTTGGCATTGCGCTCGATCGTTTCTAGGGCACGCTTTGTACCTGGCTCATCAAATTGACGCGTTTGCAGTAGTCTTGCCCAGCCCAAAATTGGATTCAGGGGCGATCGCAATTCATGGGACAGGACAGCTAAAAACTCGTCTTTTATCCGGTTGGCTTGTTCAGCTTCTCTCCGGGTTACCTGTTCACGGGCGAGGAGTTTTTCACGCTCCTGCGCTGCCTGCTTCCGTTCAGTAATGTTTTCGGCAAAGATGACAATGCCGCCAATCTCTCCGACCCTGACATACCAGGGCATAATCTCCCAGTGTAACCAGATCGCCGAGCCGTCCTCACGTGGAAAGTAATCCTCCTCGCAGCGTTCAGTTGCTCCGGCTAAACATCGTTGATGAATTTGCCGCCAATGTTCAGGGATGTCAGGAGTGACTTCGTAATGGGATAACCCTGTAATGTCAGCGTAGTTTGGAGCGTATTCCTGCATCCAACGCTGACTGGCAAAGAGATAGCGCATGTTTCGATCAAGCATAGCTACCGCAGCAGGCGTATGTTCAATGAACCGCTGGAGTGTCTGGTTGGCTAACTGCTCTCTTGCCAAAAGTTGCTCTCGTTCTGCCTCAACTTGTTTGCGATCGGTAATATCAACATTGATGCCCACAATCCTTAGAGGCTGCCCGTCTTCAGAGCGCATTACCCGCCCTTTAGAGAGAAGCCAACGGATGATTCCATCCTGGCGGATCACCCGGAATTCATCGTAATAGTCGTCACCTTGGGCAAGGACTGCTTCTACGCGCTGAAATGCTTGTGCTCGGTCATCTGGGTGAATGAAACGAGTGAAAGCCTCTAAGTTAGGAGTGATACTGTTTGGCTCAAGGGCTAGAAGGGGCCAAATACCATCTGACCAGGACACCTCGTTGGTCAATAAATTCCATTCCCAGGCACCGATTCGGCCTGCTTGTTGAGCCAATTGTAACCGCTGTTCGCTCTGCCGCAGAGCGGCTTCAATTTGCTTGCGATCGTCGATGTCAGTAGAGGTGCCATACCAGGCTATGATTTGGTCTTGCTCTGTTTTAATGGGTACAGCACGGGTTAAAAACCAGCGATAAGCTCCATCTGATGCCCGCTTAATGCGAATTTCTGCTTGATATAAAGAACTAGATTCTGACGCTTCTAACCATCGCTCATAATGCTGTGAGACATCATCAGGGTGAATGACTTGAAGATACTGTGTTGGATCTTGAGTTTGCTCTAGAGTCAGCCCTGCATAGTCGAACCACTGTTGGCTGACATAATTGACCTCTCCATTAGGATTGGTTGTCCAAACAATTTGTGGCATGGCATTGGCAAGCCTGCGGAACTGTTCTTCGCTTTGCCGCAATACTTCTTCTGCTTGTTTGCGCTCCGTAATGTCTAGCAGCGTGCCAAAAAAATCAACGGTTCGTCGAGCCTCGCCTTCTCCTTCAAATTGGGCTTGCCCTTTTGCTAACACCCACCGTTCAGTGCCGTCATCCCAGATAATTCGGTACTCAATTTCGTATATTCCAGATGATTGCGGATCAATCGCGGCATTCACCGCACTGACTACCCGTTCGCGATCGTCTGGGTGTATCCGCTCCAACACTTGGGGCAAAGGAAGCATCACTGCATCATCGGGTTCTCCCCAAATTTCTCGCATTCGCTTGTCTATTTCGACCAGGTTGGTATCCAGGTGTAGGCGCCATCCGCCTAATCGCCCGACCTGAATCGCTAATCTTGCCCACTCCTCGCTTTCTTGCAAGGCTTTCTCCACCTGTTTGCGATCGGTAATGTCTAAAAGCGAAACCAACACTCGGTTATAAGGTTCTGAAGGATCTGGAAAGATGATGCTAAACCAGACATGCACTTGCTTACCCTGTAGGGTCTGCAAGGTGGTTTCTGCGGCAAAGTAAGTTTCCTCTGCGGCGATTGCTAGAAGTTCTTCAATAAATATCTCTTGGGTTTCGGGTGTAAAAATTTGGTGTAATGAGTTCAACAAGTCTGCTTTGGTTTGAGCTTCGAACAGTTGAAGAGATGCTTGATTGACATCGCGCACACGAACCATTTCGACTGCCTGTTGCACAAATTCAGGGTGGTTGATGAAGTATTGGCGGAAATCCTGAACTCCCTCTGTTTTAAGTTGGTTGATCGCGGCTTTTACATCAGAGAAATCTTCTTCCCAAATCGAAACGCCTACTAATTCAAAAATGTAGCGGTAGCGTTGTTCTTGAGCAGCCAAGGCCATCTCTGTCTGCTTGCGATTGCTAATATCAAACGAAATCCCGACCGCTCGGACAGCCTGACCTGTTTGGTCATAAGTAAAACTTCCCAGTGCTGCCAGCCAGGAAACTTGACCATTGTCCGCTCGAATGACTCGGTATTCGGACTGATAAAACCTGTGCTCTTGCCGTGCCTGCTGCCATTCCTGAATCACTTGCTCTAAATCGTCAGGATGAATACGGCTAGCCCACATTTCTTCAGTTGCTTCCCCTGTTGCAACAGGGTCAAATCCCAACATGGTGAAATGCTGTTCTGACCAGATGGCTTTTCCTGTCGTCAGATCAACGTCCCAGGTTTCCATCTGAGCGCCTGCCATTGCCAGTCGCAACCGCTCCTCACTTTGACACAGAGCAGATTCTGATCGCTTACGCTCTGTAATGTCTCGAAGAACACTTAGAACTATAAGTTCGCCATCAATAACAGCACTCTGAGCACTAACTTCTACCAAAAATTCGCTGCCATCCTTGCGCTGATGAATTGTTTCAAATAGAATTCCTTCCCGTCCAGCCTGCTCAAACTGCTGAGAGAGCACTGGTAGGGTTTGCGATGCGCGTAAATCAGCAATCTTCATGGACAACAATTCAGTACGAGCATAACCATAAGCCTGTTCTGCTGCTCGATTCGCTTCGAGAATTTGACCGTCTTTAGCAAGGTAGAGAACAATATCACGACTATGCTCTGACAGAAGTTGATAGCGTTGTAAGGCTACTTCAGCCTGTTTGTGTGCCTCTTCAACGCGCTTGCGTTCCGTAATATCGCTAAAGGAAATGGCAATGCCATCGTTCAGTTTCACAACAACGTTGCGAAACCAGCCGATTAAATCTTTACTCTCGTAAAAGGTCTCGAATGTTTGAGAATCACCAGTTTCGGCAACCGCAACGTAGCGATCAAAAATACCGATGCTTTTACAGTTGAGAAATCGCTGTAGTAGGGACTGACCGAGTAATTCTTTTGGTGTCGAATTTGTAATTCTTGCAGCGGCTGGATTAATATATTCAATATTGAAGTCAACGATCGCTTTAGCTGCATCTCGAACGCTTCGTAAAATGACAAAGCCATCGGGCAATACCTCTAGCGCCAAGCGAAATTGCTCTTCACTCTTTGATAGGGAAACAGCTTCTAAATCATCTTGAGAAGAAGCGCGATTAGAACCTCCAGCCTTTACCTCAGTCATCGAACACTTGTCTCCACCTTCGAGGAATATTGCTTCAACAGGGTTAAACTCTGCTTTTGAAGCTCAATGGTAGACGAGCATCTTAACTCTTTAAGCATTGTTTTGATCTAAGTGCTAGGGATTAGGTTTGAACGTGCCCGTCTTTACCCTGAGAGGATTATAAACCACGTGAGTTCGACAGAAGTTTTTAGCTACGTTTGAACCTGCGGGTAGCCCCCTAAATTCCCCACAGGTGGGGGACTTTGAAGGGTTAGGAATCGATTCAATTGGGGAATTGCGGTTCTCTAAGTCCCCCATTCTGGGGGATTTAGGGGGCAAGAAGCCGCTCAAACCGCAGCGAAAAATCTCGTCGAACTGACGTTAAACCTAACCCTTGAAAGCCAGGTAGTCGCTAGCTGGAGCGAACTAAACTCGCGATCGCTTTGACTGCCTTTGCGGGTGAAATGAATCAGCAACAAGCCTTAGCCGCCGGATTTCAAATGCATCCCTCAAAACCGGTTGAACCTGAACATCTTATTTTGATGATTGCTAGTCTAGTTGTTCATTAAACTTTATCGGAAATAGCAGCCAGTAGGAATTCAGCACTATGTTTCCTGATCTCGTCAAATTAGGCGAATCTCAACTTGCGGTGGTCAAGGCGAAAATTGTGCAATCCGCACGCCGTCTCCATTACCTGATCCACGTAGTTCTCCTTGCGGTTGCGAAATTTCTGCATCACAATCTGAGACCGCTTGATCCCGCCAATGTGATGCTCAATCGCCACTCGCTGTTTTGAAATCAGTCGATTCAGTTGTTTGTCCACGTCGGTCAGTTCCTGATTGCGCGGTTTCTTCTTCGGTTGCAATACAATCACGCCGCTGGGTGCGAATCCTTGAAAACCTGTATCCTGCCACAAGCGACTACCCTCGGGAAAGGTGTACCCTTCTTCATTGGCTATCGCTTTATCATGCTTTTTGCCCTCATAGGTCGCACTCAGATACTTCACTTTGCCGCGTCGTTCAGCAATCAGATTGTTCTTGACTGCGTGAACTTTCTGTTTGCCGCTGTAGTACTTTTTTCGCCCCTCCTTGTCCTGCGGACGATTGATTCTTCGGTCTGTGCCATCGAGAACAAATTCCAGTGCTGGGCACTCGTTCAAAATCGCTTCAAGCTTGCGAGCGTCGCGCTCTGGTAACTGTTTCTCATAGCCCAATGCTTGATTCAGCACCCTGCTCAACTTATGTATCCATTCATTCGCCTGCGGTTGTCCGATGCCAAACAGATAGCCTTGTACCTCTTGCGTCGGATACAACCGGAAGTACACCAAGATGAACAACAGCCTGTCACAATCCGCTTTCAGTTGCCCCCGTCGCCTACCGCCATAGCTGCGTTGCCAAGACCTGCATTGAATGTGGTGTTCTACCACGTATGCCTGCCATGCTTGCTCAAACGACGGCAGCAATTGCTCGAACTCGCTCAGACTAATTCCTGTCAAACTTTGAAAGATGCACGGCTTGTTTCGCAAACTCTGGTAGGTCAACATCGCAAGGCTTCTGAGAAGAAATTCCTGCTGCTCAGCTTAACTTATTTCTGATGAAGTTTATTGAATAAAGTTGTTTTTGTTCTCTTGTTGTAGGGCTATGAAGAGTCTGTGCTCAACTGTATGAGGCGGAACACAGGGCTATGGCACATCACCCGTAACATTTAATGCAGCGATGGGGTCCTCTCTACTCGCTCCCTTCAAGCTACGAAAGATATATCGATTTGCCTAGCCTGTAAAGCTGCAGCAGAAATCGGATCATGGGACGTGAGAATTAAGGCACCGCCTTGCTGGGTAAACTGTCGGAGTACTTGCAGCATCAACGCCAAAGAGTGAGGATCTTGTCCAACCGTAATCTCATCGAGTAAGCAGATTTGTGGCTGTCTTGCCAACACTGCCCCCAACGCCAGCCGACGTTTTTGTCCTTGTGAAAGCGATTGAGGATGTTGTTCGGCAAACTCTTTCAAACTGAGTTGTTCTAATAACGTATCTGCTCGATCAAGTGACACGCCGGGCTGCAACACTTCAGATCGCACACTATCCGCAAACAGTTGATGGTTAGGGTTTTGCAAAACAAATCCCACGACCGCCGCAATCTCAACCACACTGCGTTTGCTCATCTCTCTTCCAAGAATTTCCAGTCGTCCTGTCGTGGGTTTGAGCAAGCCACTAAGGAGTTTGAGGAGTGTTGTTTTCCCACATCCATTGTCGCCTTTGAGTAAAACGGTTTCCCCTACGTGAACTTGGAGATCAGGAAAGGGAGGATAGCCATTCCAACTCAGGTCCTGAGTTTGCAGAAGCAAGACAGATGATATGAAAGGCTGAGGTAGAACTACTGAATTAATTTCAGGTGGCACAGTTGATGGGGATTGCTCTAGAAGTTGACCGTCGCGAACAGAGAAGACACGATCGCAAATCCGACGAACAGCCTCAATTCGATGCTCTACCAACAGCACTGTTTGTCCTTGATTAACTCGCGATCTCAGTAAGTGCAGTAATTGCTCAACGCCTGACGCATCCAAGTAGGCTAGGGGTTCATCTAACAAGAGCACAGGTTGACCCAATGTTAACAGACAAGCGATCAGTAATCGTTGCTTCTGTCCTGCAGAAAGTTGCTGAATCAGCCACTGCCGTTGTGCAGCTAAACCAAATTCGTGAATTGCTGCATTCGCTAACGCAGGAATTTGCTGAGGAGGAATTTGCCAATTCTCTAGGCCAAAGACAACTTCTTCCCAAACTTGATCGGTAAAAATTTGCAGCTCTACATTCTGCAGTAGTGTACAAAAAGATTGCGATCGCTGGCGCACGGATAACTGTGTAATATCTGTTCCCTCATAAACAATCCTACCGCTGAAAGCTCCCCCCGTATGATTAGGAGCAATGCCCGCGACGCAGTTCAGCAAGGTGCTTTTACCACTTCCAGTTGCGCCTGCAATCAGCACGAGTTCACCTTGATAAACAGTCAGGTTCACTCCACTCAGCGTCGGTTGAGAACTGCCAGGATGCCGGAACGTGAGGTCAATGACGTTCAGGATAGGTTGCTTCGTTGCAGGAGTTATCTGTTCCATTCGAGATACCCGATTCCACAGAGCAATACAGCCGCACCTAGAGTAAAGTAGGTATCAGAGGATTGCCATTTGAGCGGACGGCTGTTGCTCCGGGGAGCGTTTGGATCGTATCCTCGCGTTTCCAATCCGATCGTGACTTCATCGGCATACGATACTATCCGAAAGATGAGTGGCAGGAATAGCCCAGAAAACCATTGTCGAGGCTGACGAGCCAAATTGACCCCGCGTAATTGATTCGCTTCAATAATCCGTTGAGCTTCTTGCTGAATCAACGGCAGAAATCGCCAAATCAGCATGATGCTGAGCACCAAAAAGCCGGGTAATCGCACGGCCTGCAATGCTCTCACTAAATCACTAGGCGCAGTCGTACCCGCCAGCAGCGGTGCAGGCAGTGCGATCGCAATCAGCCGCAGCGCACTGAGTAGCGCCGTGTTCTCGTCGCGTAAGATTGTCGCGATCGCAACCCCGATAATTAGCACGATTGCACTATAGCCCCATACCTTGAGCGAGAGACGAACAGTCAAGAGTGTGAGCAATAGCAAAATACTTACTAATAGCCCGATCGCCTCCAGCTGATGCAAGATCAAAGCAACGATCGTGACACTGAGACAAACGATTAATTTGAGCAGCGGATTAATTTGACCAAGCATTCCTAGTCGTGTTTGCTGAGTCCTAATCATCAACATCCATTTTTCCAGCTTTGCGAAGTTGCTGAACCGCTAGCTCTCCAAGCCACCACCCGATCCCCCCTGCAAGTCCAGCCGCAACTGTGAGCAACAGAAGGACAAGTGGCTGAGTCACAAACTGCACAAAAGGAGCAGACCTTGCGCCTCGAATTAGATAAGCACCGAGCAACAACCCTCCTAGATTGGCGCTGCTGAAAAACAGAACATTGCCGAGTAACCGATGCCGTTTGTTCCGATAGTTGCTGATGAAGAACATGACGCCTTCAGTGATTAAAACCGTCGCTGCGAGATAAAGCGTGATGATCGGGGAGATCAGTCCGAGCAGCAGAGCAAGCGGCAAAATCATCAGAGCAACGCTTCCGCGACGCTGCAAGCGCGCCATACCCAGTGTCAGAAAAATGCCGCCCAGCGGTGCCCACGCTAAGAGTTGTAACCCAGGAGGGGCAAACGGACCTACAATCACCACCGCTAGAATCATACCGATCGTCATGAAGGCGGCAAATACAAAATCTCTTAAATGCCAAGAATATTGCATTGGGAAGACCTGAAAACAGATGCTTATGAAGATAGAAAGTTTACTATATTCGGCATTTATCTAGTAGGTTTTCTTTACTAATCTTACTGGGGTCGGAGCTAGGGGTATATCGCGATACTAACCCTTTAACTTTGTCATCATTGCGGCTTCATCCCAGTAAGACGATACCTTCTGAATCTTATCAACGTCATTCATTTCAAAAATACTAATTCCTTCAGTGGTAACAGAGTGACCTTTTTTCGTAACGACCTGCATTGTCCACTTCACGGCTGCTCCATTCTTCACAAAGAAGATGTCATCTTTTGACAGTTCTATCTTTTCAAAGAAATTAGCTAATATTTTGAAGAACTGCTGAGAATCTTTATGTGCAAGCCTTGGAGGTTCTCCAAGGGGGTCATGAATAACAGCATCTTCAGCAAAAATCTCTAACCAGCCCTTTGCATTCATCGCTGCCATGTTGTCAAAGTAAATATTTATCAATGATGCAATTTCTTCTGTTGTCATCGTATCTTCCTCTGATCTTGTGCTTCAGTGAGGTTGGTAGCAAAAAGTGGTGATATTTCAAGATTTATGAAGAGAAAAACAGTGTTCTGCAGTTGATCCTAAAGCTCCATTCAAGTAGACAACGTTCTCAGGCTGACATTATCCTGCTCAACCTGTGATGGGATCGCTGCTATGCTCGAAGCTAGTGGAATTCGGAGGAAATGATGCAAGAGCGTGTTGTTGAAGTCGATCATACAACAATTTATTCTTCCGCACGGTCTTACAAAGCTTCTTAAAGGGGCATTATCAACCCAACTGTGTATATTCAAAATTAAGCACAATAATTCTTGAATATACACAGTTGCTCAATGTTACGCAGCACTTTTCACGCGCGCAATTTCTTGCGAATTCTCAAAGCGTTGGCGCACCTGTTCTCCGTATCGTTTCGCACTCAGTTTATGCTGCCTGGGATGGAAGTGTCCTCGAATCGGTTCAAATGCTGAGAGAAATCGTTGGACTTGCCCCGCAGATTTAAAGCGTCGCATTCGCTTTTCTCTGACTCGTGTGAGTTGATATGAGTTCTCCGCCTGATTATTTAATCCCTTGTGTTGTCGATGCTCCACCCTTGGCATCACTCGCTTCTTTACAGCTTCGCACCTCTTCAATTTGTCAGTGCCTGTTTTGCCCTTTCAAACGAATAAATTTGAAAGATAGAATCAGGCTTCTAGTCTCTGTGAAAGTTATCTACAACTGTAATACAATGATCGTTTCGATAATGGAGCGGCGACGTAGCATCAACCGGTCATTCAGTGGTAGCAATCGCTGTTTCATGTTGCGCTTGAGCTTCGTAATCAGTTGAATGCCTGCGGTTTTGAGCAGTTGCTTGGCTAACTTTTGCGAGACATAGCCTTTGTCAGCAAACACCTTGCCAAACAACTGCTGTAACAGCTTCGGTACAGGAGTGCGGTCGTCAGTGTTACCGGGAGTCAGCATGATGTTGAGCAACTCGCCTCGATCATTGACCACCAAATGCAGCTTGAAGCCAAAGAACCAATCGATGGACGTTTTGCCACGTGCGGCAACATTCTCAAACACTTTGTTGCGCTCGATGCGGCGATTGTGGCAGACGCGTAACGACGTGGAATCCATAAAGCTGATGCCGCTGCACGACCCAAAGCACGAGCGCAAATAAGCGCACATCGGCACGAGGGTACCAGGAATCCATTCGATGAAGCGCTGGTAGCTCACCAAGCTAGGAAACGCATCTGCCCACTCGGTCTGTACTTTCTCTTGATAGTAAGTTTTGAAATTGCGGTAACACGACTGATGAAACGCAATCAGGATGGTCATGATTTCGCTTAGGTTCAGGCTTCGGGGTCGTTGACGCATCTGGAGTCCATGTTCTAAAAGTTGCTGATTCCATTGCGGTTCAAAGGTGTTGCAGAAATCATCGACGGAGCAGAACAGGTCTTCTAGACTAAGCATGAGGGCAAACTGGGCTTGAGATTTAGCATTTTCAGCCTATCGGGTTTGCCCTTTTCTTGTCTCAATTCTTATCCCGAACTGAGGTTACTCTTCATGCTGAGCATGGCTGGCTCCCAACTGAACTTCTACTGAACTTCTAATGCAGCAGTACTCAGTGATTGAGTAGTAAGGATTTGCGGCATTAGCCATTCCAGCTATATTAAGCGCGAATACTTGGTCTCGTCCCGTTGCCGGAATTCAGGGCTTTGCAACTGGTTCATACAGCTCATATCTTCAAATGGGTTGTGCTTAAGTTCCGAGAGATTCCCGTTCCTGCCTAATTCATCTGGTCTTTTACCAACGCCCCTTAAAAGTGTTAGGTGGAAAATAGAAAATTCTGATTCTGTGGCATCTCAAAGATGAGAAAAAGCGATTTAGTGAACTCAAACGATTGATGCCAGAAATCCCAGAAAAGATGCTCATTCAACAATTGCGAGAACTGGAAAAAGATGGCATTGTCAACCGTAACATTTATTCGGAAGTGCCACCTAAAGTAGAATATTCGTTTACGCAGTATGGCTTGACGCTCAAACCTGTTCTGCAAGTCCTTTGCAATTGGGGAGAGAATCACTTGAAGCGTAGTCAGTAAAGCAATTGAGATTTATCTGGAAAGATTGGGTGCTACAACATCAGGAAAATTTTCAAAGTTACGGCGTACCCAATCCATACCGACTTCGTTATTGAGCTTAATCTTCTGCGGGATGTTTGGATAAATCTTGCTTAGAATATCGGCATCTTGATCAACCACGACCTTACCGAACTTGAGATAAGTTTTACCAAACATTTTAAAGGCAGGATGTTTCGCTTGACCGAAAAGCAGGATGTAAGTCCGGGTGCGATTCTCGGCTTCGGGTACAAAGAAATGGCATTGTGCTGCCTTCCCTAATGGCATCTCCCCATGGAAGATAATCAGAGAGGGAAAATGGTTTTCTAGATGTGCCTTGATTGTGGTCGGTAGTAGAAATAAATCGGGTTTTCTCAGCTTCTCTGCCAAGGTGTAAGGTGCAGTGGGCATGTCATAAAACGCATGAGAATTCAGCCCATTGTCAATGAATTGATGAAACTCGACCTCGGTGATGCGAAACAGATCCCGATGGGTGCCGTTCTGATGGTTATAGTCGTGCATATTCAGGAGCATGGTCAGTAGATCGGTTTCAACACTACGATCGCCCGTATACCCCACGAATTCGTATTTTTCTGCAATCTCATTCATTACAGTAGGAATAGGAACTTTAGGTTCGTATCCACCATATGACCAGATAAAGTCACCTTGAATGATGAGTTCCAGGGGGGTCAATAGAGACAGTGTTCTTTTGCCGGAATCCGGTAGAACCGTGCAACCTGGCGCATCAAAAGGCAACGCATGAAAGGGACAAACAACGGCACTTGTACCATCCTTCTGCGCTTCACACCATCCTTCAGACAGCATTGCTCCCATATGTGGGCAAGCATTCGGCAAGGCATGAACCGCTTCAGTTGCATCCTTCCACATCACATAATCAGTACCATACAGCGAAACCTTTTGCGGTTGGTTGACCTTCAGCATCGACTTGTGTGCCAACAACCAGGGCGCACCAGGAAGCATTGAGCGCATCGCGTCCTCCACTGATAGAATTGTGAGAAATTCGTCATGTTTTAGCTTGTAGAATTCAAAATATGACAAAACATTCACGTTCGTCAAGCCCCCAATCCTCTGCTAATTTGCGTCGTCAGCCGAAACAGCAGCGGGGCAAAGAAAAAGTTGAGAAGATTCTAGATGCAGCCGCTGCCGTGTTTGATGAGGTGGGCTATGAAGCGGCAACGACTCATATGATTGCTGCCAAAGCAGGAACGGCGATCGGGTCACTCTATCAGTTCTTTCCAGACAAAGCCGCGATTTTTAAGGCAATGGAGATCCGCCATTCAGAACGGGTGAAAGGGTTTTGGTCGCAAGTAGACATTCCAGCCCTGGTGCAACTCCCCTTACGTCAGATGATTCATGTTCTAGTGGAGTCGGTTGCAGCACTGTTCGAGCAGCCTGTATCACGGGTTGTGTTTGTGCAGTTTTACTTGGCGCGTCAGATTTTTCAATCGATCGACGAAAGCATGACCCAAGATGCGATCGCCTTCATGGCAAGTATTCTCAAACACCGCAATCCTGCTCTATCAGAGGAATTGCACGATTTACTGGCGGAAGTCTGTGTACACAGTAGCAATGCCGTCATCCTAGCAGCACTCCGCAATCCAGATCCGGAACATCGCCAGCGCTTAACGCAGCAAATTGAGGATTTGATGGTGTCATATTTAGAGCCGCACATCGGCGATCAGCGGTTGGGTAATGTAATGAAAGTAATGATATGCCCCCACTGCCAATCCATCCAGTTATCGAAGAATGGCTATCGGCGGGGCAAGCAGTGCTACCTTTGTAAGGATTGTGGAAAGCAATTTGTGGCTCAATAGCCTGATGGCGATCGAAACCCACCAATCACAGTATCGAGCTTTTGAGCGATCGCCAATAACTCCATTTCTTTCCACCGTTTACCAATAATTTGCATCCCGATCGGCAATCCATTGGTTGTTTGTCCAATTGGAATGACGACTGCGGGATGTCCACTTAAATTAAATGGCATTGTATAGGCTCCGTTCGCGATTCCATGCGGATAGGATCGACCATCCACTTCTATTGCACTCCAGGCCGGACAATGGGTAAAGGCAAAAGTCGCTGCAGTGGGAGTGAGCCACGCATCCCAGGATTCTAATGCTGTGTCGAGTTGGGTAATGAAGCGATCTCGCTCGGTCAGTGCCTCAAAATAGCCTTTCAAGCTTGGGTTCAAGAGTTCAGGCAACACGCGGCTAAAATCACCCATTTTGCGAAGTGCCTTATCTCCTTGGGTTGCCGTGCGAAAGATTTGTGTTGCACTACGCTGAAGGTTGTAGTGATCAACGGGTTGAGCATAGCGGTTGATGTAGGCTGCCATTCTTGTATAGAGATTTAAGATAGCGGGCACGTCAAAGTTTTCGGGCAACCAGTGGCGAACTTGAACACCAGACTGGGCTAATGTTTCAATCACCTGTTGCATTGCAGTGCGGCTCTCAGCAGCAACGGGAACCTGTGCCCACTGATCAGTCCAGGCAATTTTGAGATCTGATAATGATTGACCAGAAGGGGTGTCCAACGGTATAGAAGGAACATCTGGACGACGCGGATCGGCTCCTGCTATGAGAGAGAAGCAAAGACGAAGATCGGTGAGCGATCGCGCAAAACACCCGACGGTCATCATTTGCCGTAGGCAGTAGGGCATTCCAGGAACTTCTGGAATCATACCTGCAGTAGAAATACGGCGATCAGTCGGTTTCAAGCTATAAATCCCACAAAAGTGAGCAGGCTGACGCACTGATCCTGCAATATCATTGCCCAAATCCAATGGCGATAAACCTGCTGCTACCGCCGCTGCACTACCCCCTGAACTTCCTCCCGCCGTATATTCAACATTCCAAGGATTGTTGACTCGCGGAAACAACGAATTGGTGCTTTGGTAATCCCCTGCCAGTTCTGCCATGTTCGTTTTTCCCAGGACGATGGCTCCTGCTACTTTAAGTTTGGCAACGGCAGTGGCATCCTGTTGGGGAACGTAATCTTTGAGGGGTATATAGCCTGCGGTCGTGCGTAGTCCAGCCGTTTCAAAAATGTCTTTGATGGTCACAGGAACACCATGTAACGCCCCCCAGTTTTCACCTCTCGCCAGTGCTTCATCTGCTTGTTTGGCGCGAATACGAGCATTTTCCTCATCAAGTGTGCAAATGGCGTTGAGCCTGGAGTTATGTTGGGCGATTTGCGCTAGGTGAGCGTCTAGGAGTTTGATCGCAGAGAGTTGGCGATCGCGAATCATCTGAGCCAGTTCAATCGCAGACTTGAACACAAGATTGCTCATAGTCTTCCCTCAAATTGGGTGTTAAGGTTAATCATATCCTTAATTAGTTAATAGTGTTAACTAAGTTTCAATCGCTATGAAAGACTTGAAGCAGATTCTCCAGAACGAGTGCTATGGCAAAGACCTGGAGCAACGTAAACACTGGTACTCGCCCGCAGCAACAGCCTATCAGCAGGTGAGACCCCGCTATCCTCAAGCCATCATTGAGCGCGTGGTCGAAATCACTCAACTCTCTGCTGATTCGTCCTTGCTAGAGGTTGGCTGTGGTCCGGCAATCGCCACTCCTGATTTTGCAACTTTGGGATGTCGAATGCTCTGTGTTGAACCCAATCCTGATTTTTATCATCTTGCTCAACAAACCTGCGAATCGTATCCAAATGTCGAACTGCAAAACTGCTCGTTTGAAGAATGGCAATTAGAACCTCAACGCTATGATGCGGTGTTGGCTGCCAGTTCATTTCATTGGATTTCACCTGACATCGGCTATCCCAAAGCTGCCGCTGCATTGCGTTCAGGTGGACATTTAATTTTGCTATGGAACAAGGAACTACAACCGAGTTATGAAATTTATCAGCAATTGCTAACGGTTTATCAAACTCATACACCCTCCTTAGGCCGCACTTATGAAGACAGTGCGACGCAAGCAGCAATTCTAGACCAACTGGGGCAGATGGCAATTGAGTCTAGCTATTTCAAAGAAATGCAATCTGGACACATTGAAGTTGAGGTAACGTACACCATTGATCAATACTTAATGTTGCTCAGTACCTATTCACCTTACGGTAAACTAGAAGCTCAGCAGAGACAAACTTTGTTTGCCGGATTACGAGAGGTGCTAGAACAAAACAGCACAACCATTCAACTCTCTTTCGTTTCTGCCTTTCATATTGCCCGACCAAATTAAGTATCTATGGGTCGTCCAACGAAAGAGAATTCACTCACCCAACAGGATGTGATTGCAGCCGCGATCGCCTGTCTTGACCAAGAGGGAGAATCTGCCCTGGGAGTCAATCGCATAGCGCGAGAGCTGAATATTAAACCTCCCGCTATTTATAAACATTTAGACGGAAATACCGGGCTCCAACGGGCTGTTGCTCTGGCAGTTTGGCGGCAGTATTTAACCGAGTGTCAGCAGCAAACCAATAGCATTGCAGATTCACGAGAATTATTCTGCGTTAGTGCACATGCGACTCGAAATTTTGCACGATCGCATCCTGCACGTTATAGAGTCATGATGCACTATCAAATGCGACCAACTGACCCAGAAGAAGCTGAGGTGATGCAAGACGCACTAAAACTTTTTCAAACCTCTTTGCATCTGCAAGGCTTGAACCAGGATGCTCTAATTGATGTGATGCGAATGGTGAATGCAGCGATTTATGGCTTTATCATGCGAGAACAAGCTGAATTGATGACGATCGCTCGCTCCAGTGATAAGAGCTATGAAGTGATGCTGGATGCATTATGGGTGGCGATTGAACATATTCAACGTTCTTCAAAACTTAGAGACGCATGAGAATAAGGTCCAGAGAACGGCGTACATAACTTTCCCAGGATTCAGAAGTTGGCTGGAAAATCATGGCATACAGCATGATTCCGCTCATGGTGTGAAAGACCAATTCTGGGTCTAAATCAGGCTGCACTTCCTGTCTTGCCTTTGCTCGCTCCAGGACAACTGCAAATGCTTCTCGTCGTGGTTGTAAGTACTTCGTCCAGTAGATTTGAGCAAATTCAGCGCTACTTGATGCACTGCTGATAATCATAGCAACCGTTTGCCGTCCCAGAGGATTAAGCGAGATCTGAGCTGCATTTTGAATGAGAGTATCCAGATCACCCCAAAGGCTTCCGGTGTCAGGGATGACAATCTCTTCCCGAATACTCTCGATCGCATCCGCCACCAATTCTGCTTTGCCGCTATAGCGCCGATAAATGGTCGTTTTGCCAACCCCTGCACGGGCAGCAATCGCCTCAATGCTCATCGCTTCAAAACCAACCTCTGCCAGCAATTCTAGGGTTGCTTGCAGCATTGCTTGATGCGATTGGCCGCTCCGGGGTCTTCCAGGCGACTTTTTACTTGGATTCGTCATGGCTGTTATTATAATTTACGATACAGTATCGTATCGATATGGGAAATCGCTCATGCAACGTCCTCGTTATGCCGATAAGGCTAGCACCCAAACTCTCGAAGAAGGGTTGGCAGAATACTACACCCTCAATCCCCATCTCACGCTACCTGAAACCCAGCCACCTGAATTTGCCAGAATTCTGCGTGCTCATGATGTCGGTCATGTCATTTATGGCTGTGACACCGGAATGTACGACGAGTTAAAACTCCTACCGCTGTTTTGGTGGACAAGTGAGTGTACCTTTCAACGGTTCCGGGAAATGAGAATGAACAATTCTGCTGTGATTGATGTGATGTACAACGACCTGATTCGAGACAAAGGCTCATTATGGCTGTATGGCAGTATTCTCAAGGTGCTTCCACAACTCATGCCGGATCTGATTTCGCTTTGGTTAAAAACGCGCAATCGCGCCCATCAAGTTCCCTTTCTAGGCTTTGAACCTCTACTCGATCGCTCTCTTCTAGATATTCGCCAGGAGTACGACTTACTGCCACTGCTTAAATAAGCAAGTCTAGTCATTATCTTGAGAAGTTGATTAATCAAGCTCTCCTTACCAGGGCACAGGCTTACCATCTCGAAAGAAGCCGCCTGTCGGTCCATCGTCAGGTAGCATCGCCGCCCAAACGACACTGGCGGCACCATCTTCTACAGGTCGCCCCCCTGCTCCTCCCATATCGGTTGCCACCCAACCCGGACAGACCGCATTCACCAAAATCCCTGCACTCTTCAGTTCAGCCGCTAGAGAACGGGTAAATGCGTTTAATGCCGCTTTAGAAACGCTATAAGCAGGAGTGCTGTTGTCCATAGTGGTGATCGACCCCGCTCCACTGGAAACATTAACAATTCGGCCGTGTTGGCTACGTCGCAGTAAGGGGACAAATACCTTACACATCCGCCACGGTCCGAATGTATTGGTACTGATTGCTTCCTGCACTGTATCAAAATCCGCTGTACTGGGTTGCTGCCAAGTATCGTAGAGGATGCCCGCATTGTTGACCAAAATATCTAGGCTTCCATACTCCTGCTCTACTTGAGCCGCAAGCCGAGCCATACTTCCCGAATCAGCGACATCGAGTTGGCGGGGAAGAACTTGTAACCCTGCGTCGATTAGTTGCGCCGCTGCCCTTTCACCTTTTTGCAAATCCCGCGAACCCAGAATTACGGTCATGCCTTTGTGAGCGAGTTGCCGCACCACCTCCAGCCCAATTCCACGATTTGCGCCTGTAACAATGGCAATACGTTCTGCTTGTAGCATAGGTGATCGCTCCATTTATAAAGGGGACAACATCATCCTATGACCTCTAGACAGCTATCTCAAGTTACAGTTGGAGGACTAGTGGGCGTTGCTGAATGAAGAAATGAATCAGGAACGTGAGCAAGATGCTCACACTACAAAAATTTGGAATGAATTAGGTAGTGTGAGCGTCTCGCTCACGTTTCAATCAGGCAAATCATACAGTAATTCAGCAACGCCATCACGTCTTTACGAAGCAGTCATGGATAGCAGATTCCGTCTACTCCAGTTAAGGAGCGACGTAAAAATCGGAACTTAGAGTCAGCCGCAGGTCGTTGGACGGATCAATCACAATCAAGTTACCAGGAGTCTGTGTTGGATTGGTCTGCCCACCTGTTGCACTTGTCAGGATGCTGCCCAAATCTACTTTTTGCCCCAACAGGACGGATAGCGCTGCCCTAGCTGCCGCAGAGGTAACAGCATCTTTCAGCGTTCCAGGATTGGTGTTTTGGTCGATCTTTTGTCCATTAACCACCTGTGATCGGGCAATGAGGGGATAGGAGCGAGTGCCAATCGTCACCTGTTGAGCAAGATACTGGGTTCCCAGAACTTGAGAGTTGCTGCTCACCGGAACCAGTTGACCGACAATTTCGCTGTCTCTCGGAATGACGACCGTTCCTTGAGCGCTTTTGATGTCATCGACAACGCGCAGGGTGAGGTTGTTGATAGTTTCGCCAGGAGTTACCACAATTTTGTTAGAACCGAGATACCGAATATTAACCGTCGTTCCTTGGGACACTTTGTAGCGGGGATCGGTGCTGACCGGAGAAGGCGTTGGGGTGGTGCCCGTCGTGGGTGAGGCGGTGATGCGGGCAATGTAGGAGTTAGCACCCTCGCTTGTGGCGATCGGGGCGAGCTTTCCTTGGTTGACTAATGCCTGATAGATATACGCGGCAACATCGGCACGAGTTGCGGTTGCATTAGGACTAAGGAAGTTGACGTTAGGATAGTTGACCACCACACTGCGTTCTGCCGCAGCTGCAACGCCCGTCTTCGCATAGTCGGGAATTTCTCCGCTGTCTCTGAAATTTGCCAGCGTGGTTGCGGTTGCGCCAGTGGGGGTGTAGTTTAAGCCGCTAGACAGCGATACGAGAGCTTGTACTTTGGGAATTTGCTGTTCGGGTTTGAAGGTATTGTCGGGATAACCGCTCATGAAGCCTGTTTCGTAGGCTTTGTTGATGGCGGCGGCTGCCCAGTATTTGGCGGCAACATCATTAAACCCACGGGCGACGCGGACTTGGTTGCTGGTAAAGGCGTTTTTGACGATCGCGGCGAATTGCGCGCGGGTGACCGGGGCATCAGGTTTGAAGGTGCCGTCGGGGAAGCCAGCGATGATCTGTTTGTCAGCAAGTGCTTCGATGAAGGGTCTTGCCCAATGGGTGCGGGTGTCGGTGAAATTAGCGGCAGTGGCGGGAGCCGAAGTGACGATCGGGACGACAGCACTTGCGGTCATACCCAAGACTAGCAGTAGGGCACTTGATGACAGATGACGAACGTTAGACATTGAGAAAACTCCGTAAAGCTTGAGAGAGTGCGATCGCAAAAGGGCTTTTCAGTGATGCTTGTTAGCTCACCGTTTATAAGTTCAACAAAGGATGCAATCGTGGATTCGCCCGTACTTCATTGTTCGGCTGCGATCGCGCATTCATTGACTACTCAGTAGTTCCGACTGAGGCTATAGAACTTTGTTCCCAAGACTTTTTATTCAGATAGAGAAGTGATGTAGAGGTCGAGGGCATCCGTAAAAGATTTGGGAGGGAAATGTCTGATTTGACACTTTGATCTTTTTACCGCAGATGTTTAACTTTGAGCTAAATCAAACAGCTCTAGAGGTTACATGCTTAAGGGCTGCTTCTGAACGTGAGAATAGCCCAATATTTTGCTATCTATCGTCACCAATGGGCAACTAGTCAATCGTGCTGTTGCTACGATAATTTGGTCGGCTGGATCTCGATGAAAATCACCAGGAAGCTGAGTAGATTCTACGCAAATTCGGGGGGTTAGCTCCAAAAGACGCATCCCAGGATAGGCTAACGCTTGATGGCGTTACATAATAGAGGGAGGAACAGAGGTGACGAATGATGGACTGTCCCGACTGCCACTCAACTCATATTCGCAAGAACGGCAAGCGCAGAGGCAAGCAGAATCACATCTGCGTGGAGTGTAAACGCCAATTTCTAGATCGCTATGATCCGTCTGATTGTCTCTGATGGCATGAGTTCTACCGTGATCAACTCCGTCACAGCAGGTCGCAAGGCACGAATTTTAGTGATTGATGACGAAGCGCGATTGGCTTCGCCAAGCCCCGAAGGATCGCATGGTAGCGAGGTCTTGCACGATCGCAATAATCGCGCAATTCCCCCTGAAGAACTGAACCAGCTTTACGACAAGATGGGCGACGGAACGATGCTGGTTGCCACACCTGTCATGAAGCGCCTGCTAACCATAACAGAGGTCGAGCAAGTGATCGTCAAAGTTTTAGAAAAAGCTGGCATCGAGGCAGATGTTTCTGAACTCATCGATATCTATCAGCGAGAAGGCACCTTCAAAACAGCACCCATCCCATCCGAGGCTGCTGAAGCGCTCGATAAACGCCTTAACTATCTGGCTCGCACAACCGTGACTCAGTTCCGCGCTGCCACTCCAGACCTTCCTGGCATGGTAAAGGGAACACTGGCAACGAGCCGATGGTGTGAGCGATTAGGAGTAGACGCGATCATCTCCAAAAACGACATCAAAGGGGATGATGGTATTCTCTCTAAGCCGGGGATCAAAGAAGTTGAGGAATTCTGGATTAATCGTAAATCGGATGGGAAGTACGGTGAGCAGGTGGTCGGTCCACAAGTCAAAGGCTGCATTCCTGACGCAACGCTGACCGAATTTAATCCGCGTATGTTGGCGCAAGCCGAGGCACTGGCAGCGGTTGCAGTTGACCCACGACGATTAGGGCAATACTACCTGGATCAAAAGGACAAACAGCGAGAAGTTCTGGCAACTGACGATAGCGAAGTAGACGAGCAATCTGATGGCTCTATGAGGTCTTGAAGTCTGATCAGTTCGGGCAACTAGATCAATTTAGCAAGATTAACTATGAACTGGATCGCTACCTGCGCGGTGAACGAGTCGATCTAGCTGTAGGTGGCATCTACGTTCCCTCCGCAATAGCACAGCACCACGCCCAGATGATGCCTTAGGAGGTTTGTAATAGAGACTTGCCACATGGCGCGATCGTGGCGTATTACCGCTTTCCCTTCCCCAGCGTGGGAGCCGCCGCGATCGCAGTTAACAACACCAAAGTCCTAGCGCAAGCAGATCCAGAAGCATTTCGGAAAGAGGGGGTTGCCTATCTGAATCCGTGGACGGCAAAGCACGTTGCAATCACTGATTTTGACAAAGATGCCAATGGCTATTTTGTTGGCTATCTCCCTACGGTTGAGGATGTGCCCAATCAGATTCGAGCGTAGTTGGCATCGACCGTCGATCAATCACCTGCCGAGCAGTACGAAGCCGGACGATCGCTGTTCGGGCAATTAATCGCCCAGATGCAAACTGAGCCAGAGCACGCTCTAATTCGTCCTGGTGATTTTCCAGTTGCCGTTGCTGAAATCATCGATCGTAATGCCCCAGACCGAAAACCGCCAGAAATCGTGAAGCAGAAGAAAGTCAAACACGCCTGGGAGCAGGCACACGAATCCCTGTCTGAAGCAATCTGGAGAGCCTGGGAAATTACCGCGAATAATCCCACGGGCAAAGTGGCGAATGTCGGTATGATTCTTCAGTCTCTCGCGTTAGAGACCCAGTACATTGCTGCTGAGCAGAAAGAGCCATTGCTAGTCCAGATTTCAACCCATTACAAGAAACTGCTGAATTCTGATACCGTTATTCCTGACGACACAGCCCTTCTCTCAAATGGCTTCCCTGCTTACGGTTTTAGAAATCGGATGGACGCGATCGCGCAAGCTGCTGAGCAATTATCGACAATGCTGGATGTCGAGCAGCGGCAGCAGTTCGTCGAAGCCCAACTCAACAATGTTTATCAGCTTTTAACAGATGTCGTTGACGGTCCCAACGCGGTTAACCTGCAAACGGCAGTTGATACTGCTAAAAGTTCAAAGGGCATTGATAAATCGATTCAAGCGTTTGCCAAAGCTCTCGCCCACAGACTCCATGAACTTCGTCAGCATCAGAAGGACCCAACGATTTACACGAATGGGAAGCTGATGCCGACTAATACTCAGGAACCGATCGGGTGGGGCGTGGAAGCGATGAACCGTCTCTACGAAGCAACTCAATTGGCGGAGTATTCGAACGAAGCATACCGGGATCTTTTTCCTAAGGATTTCACGCCGGAACAGGAAGAAAAAGCCCTTATGCTCGTGGAAGCCTACAACAATTTGGTGAAGCAAACGATCGAAACCAAAGAACGACTGCGCGAGAATCGTCCAGAAGACCAGCAACCCACGCTTATCTTGACCTCGCCTAAAACAGGCAAACATCTAACGCTCCAGCGACTTTGTGATGTCAACCCGGACGACTCACCGATTTGGGAAGCAAATAGTGAAACCAATTGGCAGACCTTCATTCAGGCAAATCCTAGAGTCACAAAGAGCAATCCAGAGCAATTTCTCGTTCAGCGGGTTCTCCGTGCTGAAGATGGAACAGAAACGCGAATTCCTCTGGGTTTTGTTGCGCCGGAGTCAGCGATCACACATAACCTGGAAGAGCGCTTTGGGCAGCATTCGCGAATTCCGCTTGCTAATCCATCGGTTCAGTTTCGTCCATCTCTGGTGCTGCAAAGTGATGCCAAAGAACAGTTAGCTAGAGCAGCTCAATATCTTCAAGATGCCGTCGCAACTATCCCAACCGAAGAACGCATGGCCTACGCTTCGGCAATGTGGCGACAGAGTTCGGGGATGGGCGTTGTCCTCAAGGCATTTACGCGAGAGATCTGCCAGCGGCTGCAAGCCGTTCCCGAAATTACCCTGACAGGTATTCAGCGAGAAACGAACGAAGTAGGTCGAATTCCAGATGGGGAATATACGGTCCGATTCAGCCAGTACGCCTATCAAACCAAGGGTGGCGAAACTCGGACGACGCAATCTGTTGCGATCGTTGAAGCCGACGGAACAGAGAAACAGTTTGGCGCAATTGATCCCCGATCAATGCGACTGCCCGTTGGCACGACCGTTATAGCCCAAATTACGACTCCTCTAGCAGACAAAGTGACAGCAAAAACTCCAGTGGGAGAGATCAGCATTAAGAAGATTCTGGAGCATGACTTGCGCGATCACGCTTGGCAGCCCGATTCGGCAATGCTTTATATCGGGTATCAAGACCAGATCGCGATCGCGCAGGTGGAAATAGATGGCACTCGCAAAACATTAGGTATTCTCGATTCGACCTCCGAGCGGAAATTGAAGAGTTCTAAATTGCTACAAGTAGGAAGTTTCCAAGGAACTCAGGCAGTTCTCAATCAGGAAGCTGGCAACGTGGCTCAAGTGCAAGTCATGAGTTTGATCGCACAACCTCTTGCTAAATCCGTCCAACGAGCAATGCAGGAGCGATCTAGCGAGGTGGCAACAGAACTGGCTACCTCTTCAGCCGTCAAAATCACGGGCAAACCAGTGCAGATGACGTATCCGCTGATGATGTACGGCGAGGTAAATCCACTTCCAGTCGGTAACTGTTTGGAGGCAATGCGCGGCTACGGGCGCTGCCACACTACACGCACCTTTGAACCCTACAAAGCCTATGCTTTCAAAGAAGGCGATGTTGCGATCGCCTATGCGGGAGAACGAAAAGTTACCTTCCGAGTCGGCGAACAATATCGCATTACTCCTGCAATGGTTGCTGACTCAGCCTACCAACAGCAGTGGGCAGACATGGAAAAACATAGCGCAAAGGCATTGCCTCAGCTTTTCCTGAATAAGCAGGAAGTTTGGGGATTAAAGATGGAGCCGTTGGGCGACTATGTAGATGGGCGGATTAAGCCATTTCCGCCTACTCAACCGATTCAGGTACAGCCTCTTCAACCTGCACCGCCATCAGCAGTGGTAGCACCAGAGCAGAGTTACTCACCTTCTAGACAGGAGTTGCTCGATTGGTACACTGCTGTCAAAGCGAAAGGAGACATTTCTCGATTAGAGGGGATCAAGGCAATCGGAAACCGCTTGAGGCAGGTGTTTAACCAAGAGCAAGGTAATTCTGAAGCCATAGCAGCGCCGCCGCCAGACTATCGGAACTCAGAGGTTACGATCAGCCTGAATGAGCGAAAAATGATGCGTCGCGATATTACTAATTTTCAGACCGCCATTAGTGCTTTGCACAACTCCGCAGGAACCATGCAGCTTCAATCTGCTGAAAAAACGCAACCAATTCAAGTCGAACGCTAACGCTCAATTTCCCGGCTGTTATTCTGCTGACTTCGGGATTGGTTCTGCTGTCGCTCAAAGCTGCGATCAACCTAGCGGGTCATTTGCCTCGAAAGTAGCCATTACTAAAACGTCGAGTACTGGCATCAAACAAGT
Source organism: Cyanobacteria bacterium FACHB-DQ100 (assembly GCA_014695195.1). Taxonomy (NCBI): domain Bacteria; kingdom Bacillati; phylum Cyanobacteriota; species Cyanobacteria bacterium FACHB-DQ100. The sequence goes on from JACJNW010000020.1 coordinate 25,381, forward strand.
ATTTGGCGCTTTTAGAAATGGCGATGTTCATGCCAAATAATCCACTAGCTCTCGAATCCTTACAGTGGACATATCCGCATCAATTTCGTGAATCGCACATTGTCGATCACAAGTCGCTTGATTTGCTACTCCAGTGAAGTTAGCGCAAGGCGCAGGGCAAGGAAATTGCTCCAAATGACGAATTAAACTTAGAGATTTTGGTTTCCCATAACTTGTCTTGTGTTCATTCGACAAACCGCTAGAAGTGCTCCAGAACATTTGTTACAGAGCCCTTTAGAGGTTATATTTTGAGAATCACAAACGACCGGATACTGTTGGCGAACTCAGATTGGGATCACAATCAGGTTTCTGCCAAAGCTGCAAATCGAGAGACGCGATTTTTTGGGTTGTGTCGCAAAAATGGTAGGGTAGGGAGGCTCAATTTTCGGTTCTGTCGCAAAGCTTTTAAAGCGACATACGAACTGGTTTCGTTCGTATTGTTTTAAGCAATCACTCCGAAGAGTTCATTGATGAATCTTGCTTGAGATACACTATCCCCTTGACTGATTCCCTTCACTTGTCCTTTACGAAGCATTGCCATTGCCTCTATCCCGCGCAACGTTCTCTTGGCTGTGTTGAAGATTGAAATCCCATCGGCGGTCTGACAATGCGCTTCACGTTGCGATGGTCTTGCTCAATCATGTTGTTCAAGTACTTGCTCTGTCGTAATTCGGTCTCGGCTCTCAATGTTTTGTCCTGCTTCAACTCATCCATTGCCACGGGATAGGCATCATTCTTATCGACGGTAATCACTCGGGGCGTTTGAGTGTGTTTCGCTCCCAACACTTTACGGAAAAAGCGTGCCGCCGCTTTTCCGTCTCGCTTCGCACTCAGCACAAAATCCAGGGTGTTGCCTGCCGAATCTACCGCTCGGTACAGGTACTTCCATTCTCCCCGGATTTGGATATAGGTCTCGTCGACTCTCCACGAATCACTCGTGGGACTTAAGAACCGTCTAATGCGTTTGTCTATTTCTGGGGCAAACTTCAAAACGAGCGCGATTAATGGTCGAATGATCCACGGCGATTCCCCGCTCCGCCATCATTTCCTCCAAATCTCGGTAGCTCAAGGAATAACGACAATATCAGCGCACATTTAGCAAGATGATTTCAGGCAGAAAGTGATGCCATTTGAACAGCGTGTCAGTCCTCATTGAGAGCAAGACTAGAGAAAATTGGGCGTTGCTGAATGATGGCATGAATTCCGGGTTTGCCCTCATCCCCAACCCTTCTCCCCAGGGAGAAGGGAGCTAGAAATACTCTTGTTCCCTCTCCCCAGGGAGAGGGTTAGGGTGAGGGCAGCAACCCATTTAAACGAAGAAAACATACCGCTATTCAGCAACGCCGAAAATTGAACTTCCCCCCCTACCATTTTTGCAACACAACCATTTATGCTTGTTCAAGAGACACGAAGTGCTTTTGAGGTTCAACGGATAACCGATTTTCTGCCCGCTCTGGTTTGAAATTTTTAGAACGTTTATCGTTATTTTTTTAGTCGTATTTGAGGATGAGGTAATGGCTGATCTGGCTACAAGCGTCGTCGAGCAACTGCAAGCGAGAGTTGAGAAGCTAGAAGCACAGCTAGATCAGTTAACAGCAAGCGAAGCCAAGTTCCGAGCGATCGCAGAATACGCCAGCGATACGATCTGTACCCTCAGCTCCGAAGGCAACATTACTTACCTTTCTTCCAATGTTCAGGAGACGATCGGCTACAGTGCGATCGAGCTAGAAGGGCAAAGCTTTCAGTCGTTGCTGCACGCTGAGGATCTAGTCGATTGCACCGAGATACTTCAGCAGGTGATTGCAACTCACCGACCCCATACAGGTTTAGAATATCGGGTGCGACACAAGCAGGGGCACTATGTCTGGCATCGTGCTAACCTGTCGGTCTGTCCGGATCAAGATGGACAGGCGATGCTGATTGCGATCGGGCGAGATGTCACTCACGAAAAAGAAACAGAAGCGGCTCTGGCAAAAACTCAGGCGCAATTTGAAGCAATTTTACAAAATGCGAGCATGCCGATTTTTGCCAAGGATTTAGAAGGGCGTTATCTATTTGCGAATCGCTGGGTCTCAGAGGAAGTAGGACTGCCGATCGATCAAATTCTAGGCAAAACCGATGCTGATTTATTACCTCCAGATGTTGTAGAGATGTTGCAGGCGAACGATCAACTGGCGCTGCAATCCGGTCAGGCGATTTGGACTGAAGAAGTCATTCACACGCCCCACAGCGAATCAATCTATCTTGCCGTCAAGTTCCCGCTTCTCGATCCCGATGGCATTCCCTATGCAATTTGTGGCATCTCTACTAATATTACGGACTTAAAGCGGGCGGAAGCTGAACTCCGAGCCTCAGAAGCCCGACTGAACGAGATTCTGGATCGTACCTCTGCCGCAATCGCAAACTATCGAATCTATGCCGATCGAAGATTTGAGCCAGATTATTTCTCGTCTGGAAGTCTACAGCTTTGGGGCTTTACACCAGAGGAACTTCTCACAGATTTGCAACCGTGGCTGTCTCGTTACCACCCCGATGATTTGCAAACGATCCTCGATGAAGCATTTGATTTCATTTTTAGCGAACGTCCCTACACTCACGAATACCGCTATCATCACCCTGACGGCAGCTTGCGCTGGATTCAGTTAAATTTAACTCCTTATTGGGATGAGGCAGAGGGCTGTTGGCACACAGCGTCTTTTTCGATCGACATTACCGATCGTAAACACACAGAAGCGGCACTCTTTGAAGCACAGCAGTTTGCTCAAAGCATTGCCGAAAAAACTCCGACGGTCGTCCACATCCATGACATCGTAGCACAACGTAATCGGTACAGTAATCGATCAGTGTTTGAACTCTTGGGATACACAGCCGACGAAATTGCAGCAATGGGAGCAGACATGCTGCCGACTCTGATTCATCCCGATGATCTCGGTGCGGTGATGGAGTATCAAAAAGCGATCGCGGCGGCGGCTGACCATGAAGATCTAGAAATCGAATGTCGAATGCACCATGCAAACGGCGATTGGCGCTGGGTGTTGTGCCGCGATAGGGTGTTCAAACGGGATGAGCGCGGCAATATGGTTCAACACATTGGAACACTGCAAGATATTACCGATCGCAAGCTTGCTGAACAAGCCCTCCGACGCAGCGAACAGAAATATCGCAACATTTTTGAAAACTCCTATGTAGGGGTTGGGAGAGCGAAATTTAGCACGGGCACTATTCTAGAGTGCAATCAGCGCATGGCAGACCTACTGGGCTATGATCATCCCTCGGAATTGTGCAATCAACCGTGGAAAAAACACTGCCCCAGCGAAGAACAAGCCCAAAGCATCATGACTGCCTTGCAAGAACATGGCATGGTCAACACGGAAGTCTCAGTTCAAGTTCTAGATGGTTCGCTTCGCTGGTGGTTAATGTCTAATCGAGTCAATTTCGATGATGACTGTATTGATTTTTTGGTGGCTGATATTACTGATCGCAAACGCCTAGAAGAGGATCTCCGTCAGTCTCAGCAGTTTCTCAACAGCGTGATTGAAAATATTCCGCTTGGGTTCTTTGCTAAAGATGTTCGCAATGATTTTCGTTACGTGCTGATCAATAAATGTGCTGAACTGTATGTCGGTTTTACCCAAGCGCAAGGCATCGGGCGCAATGACTATGAGCTATTGCCTGAATCAGAAGCAGACTATTACCGCAAACAAGATCAAGCGGTGGTGAAAGCACGATCGCTGATCGAAACTCCTGAAGTTGATATTACAACAGCGACAGGAGAACGCTTACTGACCCGTGTGATCAAGTTTCCTTTATTTGATGACATGGGTAATCTGACGCACTTACTTTGCCTCAACGATGACATCACCGAGCGCAAACAGCGAGAACAGGAACTACGCCTCGCTAAAGATGCAGCAGAAGCAGCTAATCGCGCTAAAAGTACCTTTCTCGCTAACATGAGTCATGAACTCCGCACTCCGCTCAATGTCATTCTCGGCTTCACGCAACTCATGGAGCGAGAAAGTGCATTGAACGATCGACAGCGCGGCTTTATCACGACGATCAACCGGAGCGGAGAGCACTTGCTGAATTTGATCAACGACGTGCTGGAGATGTCCAAGATTGAAGCGGGACGAATTGTGCTTCATCCTGAACCGTTTGATCTGCGGCATTTATTGGACATGCTGCAAGAAATGTTTCGGATTCGAGCAGAAGTAAAGCATCTCTCTCTCTCGTTTGATTTGTCGCCGGATCTGCCTGCGATGATTGTGGCTGATGAAGGGAAACTCCGGCAGGTTTTGATCAATCTTCTGAGCAACGCGGTGAAATTTACCGATCGGGGAAGCATTACGCTACAAGTCCACCTGAAAATCGAAGAGCAGCAAGGTCACAATGACTCGATCGTGCTTTCTCCTTTGCTTCACTTTGCAGTAAGTGACACGGGTAGCGGGATTGCCCCCGAAGAAGTTGAGCAATTGTTTCAGCCCTTCATGCAAACGGCAAGCGGGATTCAAGTCAAAGAGGGCACTGGATTGGGATTAACCATTAGCCGTCAATTTGTGCAATTGATGGGCGGTGACATCCAGATTCAAAGCGCAGTAGGTCAGGGATCAACGTTTATGTTTCAAATTCCAGTCACGCTCACTCAAGCTTCGATTCCGTCTCGCTCGATCTCCTCAAAACAGGTACTAGGACTAGCACCAGATCAACCGAATTATCGATTATTGATTGTGGACGATCAACCCGACAATTGCAGATTACTGACACATCTCCTACAAGCGTTTGGATTTGAAACCCGCAGCGCGAATAATGGACAAGAAGCGATCGCATGCTGGCAAACTTGGCATCCTCACCTGATCTGGATGGATATGCGAATGCCGATTATGGATGGCTATGAAGCGACTCGACACATTCGCGCTCTAGAAAGAGCAAGCAACACGCAGCAACCGACAAAAATCCTGGCGCTGACTGCGAGTGCGTTTGAAGAACAACGAGCCACAATTCTGACAGCAGGTTGCGATGATTTTGTGCGAAAACCGTTTCGAGCGCAAGTCATTGCTGACAAACTCAAGGAGCATTTAGGTGTGCAGTTTATTTATGCGGAACCCTTAGAAGCTGTTACTCCTGTAGTTCAGAAGCCTCAATCGCAATTCACAATTCAAGTGATGCCCTCAGAATGGATTCTGAACTTACAGCAAGCTGCGATCGAGGTTGATGGGGATCGAGTGTTGCAACTAGTGGCAGAGATTCCCTCCGCGCACGCTTGTTTAGCAGAGCAGTTGAACAATTTAGTCCAACGTTTCTGTTTTGATGAGATCCTAGAACTGATTGGAGAAATTGATGGATAGAAACGGCTACAAAGGTGACATTCTGATTGTGGATGACACCCCGGAAAATTTGACTTTACTGACCGAAATGCTGAAGCAAGAGGGGTATAAAGTCCGTAGTGTCACTAAGGGATCAACGGCTTTACGTGGGGCGCAGGCGGCTCCGCCCGGTGTGATTCTGCTGGATGTGAATATGCCAGAAATGAATGGTTACGAAGTCTGTCGGCAGTTAAAACTCCACGATCGTACTCGTGACATTCCCGTTATCTTCATTAGTGCGTTGGGAGATGTGCTAGACAAAGTAAAAGCCTTTGAGGTGGGTGGTGTAGACTACATTACTAAACCTTTTCAAATCGCAGAAGTCAAAGCACGAATTACGACTCACCTCACCGTTTGTCGGTTACAGCAGCAGCTTCAGGTTCAAAACCTGCAACTTCAGGCAGAAATCCGAGAACGGCAACAAGCCGAAGATAAGTTTGCCAAAGTGTTTCGCACCAGTCCACACCCGATCGCGATTACAACTCACAGCGAGGGACGATTTGTAGAAGTGAATCCTGCCTTTCTTCAACTCACGGGTTACACGCAATCCGAGATAGTTGAACTGACTGTTGCAGATTTGAACTTAGACATCGATCACGATTCCCAAACTATCTATAACCAAGAGTGCGAACTACGAACAAAATTAGGCAAAAAACGAACTGTATTGCTGTCTCTGGAAAACATTGAGCTAGACGGCGTACCTTGTATTCTGAATCTAGTCAATGACATTACTCAACGCAAGCGTTTAGAAAATGAATTTATCTCTGTGGTCAGTCATGAGCTGCGAACCCCTCTTTCCTCACTCATGGGTGCGTTAGATGTATTAGGGACAGGGCAGCTAGGGAGCTTAAATAATCAGGGTCAATCTGTGTTGAATATTGCCATTACCAGCACTGAGCGGTTGACCCGGTTAATCAATGACATTCTTGATTTGGAGCGATTGAAGTTCGGCAAAATTACACTACACCTAGCTCAATGCGACTTAGCTCAAGCGATGATTCAGGCAACCGAGGGGATGCAGGCTATGGCAAACCATGCTCAGGTGCAGCTACAGCTCCAACCTTTATCCGTCATGCTATGGGCAGATTGCGATCGTTTAATCCAAACGTTCACGAACTTACTCAGCAACGCGATTAAGTTCTCTGAGCCAGGTAAAACAGTGTGGCTGGATGCAGAGATGAAAAGCGCGGATTCGGTTTTGCTGACCGTGCGCGATCAGGGGCGAGGCATTCCCGCTGACAAACTGGACTTAATCTTCGATCGATTTCAGCAAGTCGATACCTCTGATAATCGCGCCAAGGGTGGGACTGGATTAGGATTAGCAATCTGTCGCAGCATTGTTGAACAACATCAGGGTAAGATCTGGGTAGAAAGCACTTTGGGACAAGGAAGTACGTTTTTTGTCGCTTTACCCCTTGCACTGCCGGACAAGAGCTATGAGTAGATGTGTCTTGATTGTTGATGATGAGAAAGATGTACTGTCGGTCATACAGATGGGTCTAGAAATGAGTGCAGGCTGGAGAGTGTTAACAACTACTTCCGGGAAAGAAGCCGTTGCGATCGCGACAGAATACCAGCCCGATGTGATCTTGCTCGATTGGATGATGCCAGAAATGGATGGACGAGCAACGCTGCAAGCGCTACGATCAAATTCTGCAACAAGCAGCATCCCGGTAATTCTAGTGACTGCTAAAACCCAGTCGCCAGATGGTGATACCTTTGCGGGGATCGAGGTTGCAGCAATTCTTACGAAGCCGCTCCGTCCACTAAAGTTGGCAGAGCAAGTCGATCGAGCGTTGGCTTAGAAAGTCCAAATTTGATCGAAATTCTACATCGTCTGCGGTTCAAGCAGTCGCTCAACGCAAGTCTGTTCTATTAGTCCTAATTGCTAGATGGGGAAGTAGGCAATTGGTACTCCTCAGCACCAGTAGGGACATGAAGACCTTGAGTTAACTGCGATTGTCGATAGCGGAACATCATTAGTCCTCCAACCAAGCCAAGCAGAATTAACAGCCCCAAGGCAGTGAGCGGTAGCCAATCTAAAGGCTTGATGATCTGCACGGCTTGATCAAGACGCTCTGGAGAGCGCAATCGTTCTAGTGAGGTTCTGCGGAATAAATGCTGATTATTCATGACTTAAATCGATTGACGGGCAATGAGGGTTTGGAATAGACCGGGCTGTGTCGCTAATTGATCGAAAGTGCCTTGTTGAACAATGCTGCCATGATCCAGGACATAGATACGATCAGCTTGACGAATCGTACTTAAGCGATGGGCGATCATAATGCGAGTGATATTGAGTTGCTCTAGGTTGCGGTTCACGGTGGCTTGGGTGAGATTATCTAAAGCGCTTGTCGCTTCATCTAAGAGTAAAATTCGCGGTTTCAGCCCTAGAGCGCGAGCAATGAATAATCGCTGTCGCTGACCTCCTGACAGATTTAATCCTCCTTCTGACAGCAGCGTGTGCATCTCCATCGGCATCGATCGAATATCATCAGCAATTCCAGCCAGTCGAGCCGCTTCCCAAGCCTCATCCAACGTGACTATTGCGCCGTTAGCAATGTTCTCGAAGATTGAGTAATTCTGTAGGCGACCTTGTTGTAGAACTACCCCCAGTTGTCGTCGTACTGCCGTGATATCCAATTCCGCTAAGTCCTGATCGTCATAGTAAACGGTTCCTGATTCAGGAGTGTCAAAGCCCAACAGCAATCGAAATAAGGTTGATTTACCACTGCCGGAAGCTCCCACTAAGGCAATCAGTTCGCCAGGCTCGGCTTCTAGTGTTACCTGGTTTAGTGCGAGAGGACTCTGATCTCGATAGCGAAAATCAACGCGATCGAGCTTAATTCGTCCCGTCAGTTTCTCAGGATTACGGTGACTTGTGTCGACTTCAGGCGTTGCTTGGAGAATCGGTTGAGCTTGCTCCCAGAGCACTTCAGCTTGCAGGAATTGCGTCAGCGTGTTGCTTAAGCCTGTGGCACCCTGGATAAATGCGCTGAACGCAACATTAAACGCTAGGAACGTGCCGATCAACAGTCCAAATTGATGAATCAAGAGGGCGGCAAGTCCAAACAGAAACATTGAACTCACGGTGGAGAGTAGTGTGTTGAACACCATCAGCAGGTCTTCGATCGCTTGCGTTTTCAGCATGACCTGAAGTTGCTGGCGATAGAGCGTATGCCAATAGTCGAAGGCACGATTCTCGGCTCCTGCTACGCGCAGTTTCGCAATTCCGCCGAGCAGTTGAGTCATCGTGCCAAAGATGATTCCTTCTAGAGTCTGACGAGATCGGTAATGTTTGAGCGCGATCGCTCTAATCCGAGCCGTTACCACAAGAATTGTTCCTGCAATCAGCGTGACAACAATCGCGAGCGGGACGTTATAGATAAACAATAGTCCTAGATTGAGCAGTGCAAAGAGACTCGTTAACAGAGTCGAGAGTGTTACCCCACCAAATAATTCTCGAATTTGGTTGATCGATAGAACGCGGGTTCTTAGATCACCACTGGTATATTGCCGAAAAAACGAGAGTTTCAGCCTCAGCACATGATCCCAGAGGGCCGCTTGCGCCGTCATTTCCGCGATCGTTTGCACTCTCAGAATCACGCGCCGTTGGGCAATTTGAAAAATGGCAACCGCGAGACTGATGACCAGCAATCCTGCTCCAATGAGTAGTAGAAGGTCTCGATCCGCGGTAGGAATCGCTTGAGTGATCAGTAGCACGATCGCTTGGGGTGTCACCATTCCTAACAGCACCGCAGCCAATCCAAGCCAGAGAATCCGAACTCCATCGGCAAGGCGATTAGCGAGTGCAAAGTGCAGAAGCGCGATCGCGCTTTCTATTTGGTGGGGGAAGGGACGATAAAACATCCAAGCAGAGGGCGAAATTTGAGCGGCAGTGTGGGCATTGATCGGAATGCGCTTGTGCGTTACGGGATCGAAGTATTCATACTTTCCGGCTGCAATGGGAAGTAGGGCGATCAGTTGCTCGGTTGCTTCTAGATAGCCGAGTAGAGATCCGCTATCAGTTTTCCACCAGCCTGGTTCTAGCAGAATGCGACGCTTGCGAATGCGGGACGATCGCGCAATGTCTTCAAGTGGATCTTTCGTCGATCGATCAGATTGAGGGGGGTGAAGAACAATGCCTTGAGTCCGTGCTACGGCTCCGGCAGCAATGAGTAAAGCGTCCATCTTAATCTGCTCCTGCTAAACGAATTAAATCGGCATAGCTGCCTTGGGCCGCCCATAAGCTCTCATGAGTGCCGCGCTCCACAACTTGGTTAGTGCCTAGGACAAGAATTTCATCACAATCGCGGATCGTGCTTAAACGGTGCGCCACAATCAAACAGGTACAACCGCGTTGCTGTAGATTTTTCACAACGCGCAGTTCCGTGTCTGCATCAAGGGCACTTGTCGCTTCATCTAAGATCAAAAAAGTAGGATCTGTGATTAATGCGCGGGCAATTTCTAACCGTTGCCGCTGTCCTCCACTGAGGTTTGCGCCTGCTTCTAGCACTTGCGCTGAAAATCCGCTTGGTAAGGACTGGATTGTGTCATACACCTCTGCATCCTGGCAGGCTTTTACAAGTTGTGCTTCAGAAATCGTGGTATCCCAAAGCGTGAGATTGTCTCGCACACTGCCGCCAAACAAAAAGATATCTTGCTCAATCATCGATACAGATTGAATGAATGTTGAGGGATTAATTGCGCCTTCAGGCATCCCATCGAATAGAATCTCACCCGACCAAGGTTGATACAAGCCAGCGACCAGCCGCGCGATCGTAGATTTAGATTAGAACGTTGTGCAGCGCTTGGTGTAGCAGATGTACGGTTTGCCACCACTCACGCCTAGTAGCTCTTCTTCGCTCAGTTCGTTCGAGCCAGCCTTGAGTTCATTGAGCAATTGGCTCACGCTGTCTACTGTGAGAGAGTAGCCTTTTTCTGCACCAGCAATTACCAGCAGTTTGACCACTTCGGCTTGGTTAGCTGCGGCTTTGATTTGAGCTTGCAGTTAAGCGTTTTGCAGCAGTTCTTTAAGGTTGTTAAGCATTTGATTTCTCCAAATTGGTGGATGGTTTCGTGTTCAGCGCCCGTTGTTTGGTTGGTGTCGCTTGAACTGATTAGAAGTAAAGTAATCAATCGAGGAGAACTAGGGGAGAAAATCCGGGCGAAAGTTGAACATGTTTTCGGCGATTGGATCATGACGATGGTCGGCAAACTCGTGCGCTCGATTGGGCTTGACGCAGTGAGCGCGATGCTCGGACTCAAGCACTTAACTTACAATGTCAAGCGATTCGTGTATCATCAAGCTCAAATTACAGCTTAATCAGGGCAAGCGAACCGGGCTTCTCGCTCACCGAGCAATGAAAGTTGCTCCTTTCCCGCTTCAATTTGAATGTGGGTTCTTAAGCGGTTAATTTTTCGAGGTTCCCTCTACTTGTTTGATGAAGTATCGCCGCTCTCGATCGACCAGCCGGGACTCGATCGCGCCTGAGATGCTGAGATTTTGGGTCTGTCGCCTAATCTGCTCATAAGTGAGACCAGAGTGACTAATTCGCTGCGGGTGAGTCCGTCTGTCTCGTTGAGAATTTTTAGAATGCGCTCAATACAGGTCAGCAACGCTTATCACAGGGAGAACGAATCTCTACATCAGAAAAACTGGATTTTGTTGACTATAAATCAGGAAGAGTAAATTAAGAATTTAGAACGGTAACTACTGAAGCGGAATGCTCGTCACCTTCCAGACCAGCCAAAAGGCGATCGTGGGCTGCCGCCAATTCGCTAGTGATTGAAGATATCAAAGGGTATCAACGCCCAATCAGTTAGCTTATGCTGCTATTGCCTGATGGTACATTTCTATTCGTAAGCTCTCTAACGGGTTAGAATTTCTCGATTTGCCCTTTCCTTCTCGCCTTTAAGGACGATCGGATCAAAGTTAACTTTGATCGTTTTCCCTGTTTTCCTGCCATTGACAACCTCCTTGAAGGAACCGGATGGAAAGTTGCAGTATCCTCGAACTTCACTGATCAGTTTTCCACGAATGTAGTCTCTAGCAAAACAATTCGTGTCGCTACCAGAGATGATAACTGTCCGAAACTGATCCCCAGACCACAGCAGGCTCTTATCAACTGTCAGCTCAACAACAATTCGACTATCCGTTTTTCCTATGCCCAAGTCGTTGTTAAAAACTTCCGTACTGAGAGGTTCTGGACTGCTGCTATTGAAAGTGATTTGCCCTTCGGTAGTAGCGCGGACGGAAGGAAAGCAACCAGGTAGAAGAATTAGAACGGACGAGATCACCAATCCGAGTTTGTTCATTTTCGCTTAGTGCAGGCTTTTTTGCTGTGTAATATACAAAGCCTACTCACCTTTTTCCAAAAGCATCTTCAAATCTGTGACAGCTATTTGTGGTTGCTTTTGTCCGGATACACTTAGAGGATGTTTCAGAAGTATAAAAAGGCTTCTCGCTTCGATTGCAGTCCATCCGTGATTTTCAATCACGGGCTATCGGCACAAAGTCCACTTAAGGGACTAAAAGCCATGTCTTGCAGGCACTTCAGTCGGTTTCACCCGGCTTTGTGTCGATAGCCCCGACTTCCAGTCGAGCGGCGGATGATGCAATGAACGACTACCTCTAAAACATCCTCTTAGATCTCCGGAGACACTCAGAACGCCTCGACTCGAATATCACCTGCGCACCTTTCGCACTCGCTGAGTTTACTCTCAAGCTCTACTTCTGCAAGTCGCGCCTGAACAAACATAAGATCAAAACAAAACAGAGATGATATTAAGCGCATGAATTCAAAGCCCCCCTTTCGAGAACTCGGACGGAAATCCCAAAAGCACAAACTCAAGTCTGGAATCAAACAACGATTCAATGGAGCCTGT